>NZ_MLAQ01000001.1:306687-311820 GCF_002272895.1 Helicobacter sp. 12S02232-10 | reverse complement strand
CTAAATAGCTCTTCTCTTAAAGATTCCAATCCTAGAGATTTAGACACTCCCTTTCAGAATAAAAATTCTTCCAAAACCAAAAAAAAATTTTCACCCCTATTTTCATTTGTCTTAGCAGCCTTATTATTTCCATTTAGCGGTGAGATTTTAAGAGCTGATGATCTTATAAAAGGAGATACCTCTTGTGCTATGGGCGGAGGTGCTTCTTGTGCCCAGCTCATAACAAACACCCCTTTTCCTAAATTAGATTTGACCAAAGGCAATGATGGTATTTATCAATTTACCTATACGCAAGCCAGTGCTACAGATAAATTCCCCGATACTGTTGTATTAGATGCCAATAAAGCAATAGTAAGATTTTCTACAATCAATATGAATTGGACATTCAATGGTTTATATGGAGATGATACTGCCAATTACAATGTCAAAACAACGATAAATTTTAAAGACTCACTTTGGTTAGGATATCTTGGAATGATTGCAGATAATTGGCCTCACAACCAAGAAATCAAAGATGCAATCGGAAATTTCACCTTAAACTTTAATGGTGGTTATCAGGGGACTGCCCACCCTGAGTGGAAAGGCTACGCCTATATCGGAAATCTGTTTTTTTATGCCACCCCGATGCCAACCCAAGTTAATTTTACAAATAATATTTTCAAAGGCGATATTGCTGCTAGATCCTACAAATGGGGTTTAAGTTTCAACAATGCCAAATGGATAGGAAATATTGCTACTATGGTTCTTGCTCCTGGTGCCACCACTACTCTAAGATTTAATAAATCAACTTGGATAGGCAATGCAGACGCTGACTGGGGCGGCGATGTCAATGCCACTTTCATCGACTCGAAAATGACAGGAAGAGTAAAAAATTCTACTACAGGAACTTGGAATTGGACATTAAATAACTCTACCATTGATGCTTCCGATCCCTCTACAGGAGGTATCGGAACAGGCAATAACGGTACGTTAAATCTCACAGCCACTAATGGTTCTACTATCAAAGGTGATATGAAAGCTTCATTTGGTGTCATCAATCTTAAGTTGAATAATGCTTCAATGACAGGAGCAATAAAAAACTCTACAACAACCACTTGGAATTGGACAGCAGATAATTCGACTATTGATGCCTCCACAGGAGGCATTACGATTGGTAATTACAGTACCCTGAATCTCACAGCCACTAACAACTCTACCATCACAAGTGGGCAAATCTCAAACACAGCTAGCACCTTAAACTTTAATCTTAGAGAAAATAGCAAAAACACAATTACAGGCAAAATCACAAATGGTGCCAATATGATATGGAATTTAGATCATTCTAGTGTTCAAGCTTCAGCAGATCTTAACAATAACGGCTATGCAGCAAACACAAAGATCATTGCTAAAAACCAATCAACATTTCAAAGCAATATTTTCAATCAAAAAGGCAATGTAAATCTGACATTTTCGAGTGGGTCAGCATATATAGGCAATATTCGAGGCAAGCAAAATCCCAATTACGTAAATGTAAATGAGACACTTAATTTTACTGATTCTTCAATGGAAGTAACTTCGGGAAATGCATTGAAAAATATATATGCAAGATATCCATCTTCTAAAGCTTTAATCACAGCCAACTTTAGTGGTAACAATGCCTCCAAAGGTTATGCCCTCAAAGGAGATATAGAAAGTCAGACTGGTAACATCACTCTGAATCTAAGCAATCAAGCTAAATGGATAGGTAATGTTAGTGGTGCCCCTAGTAATGGTGAAACTTTTAGAGATGGCACTTACACCATCAATCTAGACAATTCACAATGGGAAGGTAATGCTTTTTTAAGTTATGGCTCCATCAATGCCCACTTCACCAACAATGCTTCAATGACAGGAAAGCTAAAAAACTCTACAGCAAGCACTTGGAATTGGACAGCAGATAATTCGACGATTGATACCTCCACAGGAGGCATTGCAATTGGTAATAACAGTACATTTAATCTCACAGCCACTAACTCCTCTACCATCAAAGGCAATGTCAATAGCATTGATGCTAACTCTAAATATAATCTAACTCTAGATGCATCCAAATCCAATGGTAGCATCACAAGTAACGGCACTCTAAACATCACTGCTAAAAACAAATCTGAATTAGGTGCTATCACTAGCAATGGAGGCACCTTTACTCTAGATGCTTCTAGTGGTTCTAAGGTAGGAGAAATCAAACAAACAGCAGGAACAGGAAATATTACCTTCAGTGAGAATGCTTCTGCAGGAAACATCACTTTAAGTGGTGGAGGTGGTAGTATTGCATTCAAAGGAGTTAAAAACACAACCTTAGGTGATATAAAAATCACAGGAGGCAGTGCTTTTATTCAAGGAGATATCAGTGCTTCTTCTATTGGAGCTATCCAAAGTTCTTCTTCAAGTGATTCTTCTTTAACCTTCAATGCAATGCAAGGTCAAAGCATTGGAGCCATCAGTGGAACAAATGGAAGTGGAAGTTTTAAAGGAAGCATATCAGGTACTCTTGATTTTAATCCAACAACTCTTGCTTCTAAAGACACTCTTACAGACACTTCTAACAATTCTTCCCCACTCTCTAAAGAAACTCCTACACAAGATTCCAACACTCCAAAATCTTTAACAATTGGTTCTATCAATGCAGATACACTCGGTTTAACCTTAAAGTTTGGAGGAACTGATGCAAAGCAAACAGATGGTTCTGTGATTGGTAAATTAAGCACTGCAACAACAATCTCTTCTGATGATACTTCTAAGAGTTCTTTTTTAACCTTTGATCATCTAAGCAATCTTGATTTCTCAAAAGTTTCCACTGAAGAAGAAAAAAGTAGCACTAGCAATGATTTAAGCACTCTTTTAAAAACACAAACCAATATCGATACAACAAACTTCAAAGGAAGCTTAGGCATCACACACACTAATGTCATCTTAAATGCAAACTCTCAAGATGCTTCAGTCTTTTCTAAAAGTAATGCCAGTGAAACTAAAGGCATCATCCAAACAACTTCGAATGCTTCAGGTTTGAATGCAACATTTGGAAATGCAACATTGGATAAAGATGCTTCAGGACATCTAATCATTGTTCCAAATACTCCAGCTAATGCAACCAATCAAGATGCAAATTCTCTAATCTTTTATACCCTCACACAAAAAGGTGCTAGCCATACTCAAGAAGGAACAGCATCAGATAAATCAGCAGAAGGTACAGCAGATAAATCAACAGAAGGTACAGGCACATCAGGCACAATAGATAAATCAACAGAAACAGCAATAGCAGATATAACCTATACCGATGGCTATATACAAGGCAAATCTTCTGATGCCAATATTGGTTATGCAAATGATCATTTTAAAAAGAACATCAACTTTGTCTTCACTCCAAAAACCTTTGATGCCTCAAAAGCACAGAGTGGTTATACAGGAACAATACTAGGAGGGACTAATGATTCAACCTATGGCTTTTATAATGCAGGTCTCTTAAAAGTTTCTCAAATCTATCAAGCTGTTGGAAATGTAAGTCTCATCAATACAACCTTAAGTGGGATATTAGGACAAACTAAAAAAACAGATGATAGTACAGAAGTCCATCCTGATATCAACTATTCCTTTGATTTTAGTTCCAATAATGGCAACACACCACCATCAGCTTATGGAATGGCAGTTGTTGGTCAAGGAGAACACAAACTCACATTTGATTTTAGTGGCAATACAAAAGACATCAAATTTGCAGGCTCCATCCTAGGTGGAAAAGCAAATGCTAGTGGTGATTCTTCTTCTTCGAGTGGTACTGATTCTAAAAATAACATTTCTAATTCCATCACCATCTATAATCTTGCTGGTTTAGACAATACAATAGCTAATAGCAATGCCCAAGCTTCTGAAACAAACCCTTTAGAATCTATAGATTCTAAAGAATCTTCAAACTCTACCAATACTCAAAGCATTCTAAATGCATTGAATAATGCAGGATTTACTGCAATCAATAATACAAACCCGCAAAAAGCTTCAAATGATCCATCTGATTTAGATGGCTTTAGTGGAGTCACTGCAGATGATAAAAAACCCATCATCAAAGGCAGCCAAATTGCAATCTATGGTTCTTCTTTTAAAGGGGATTTGGTAGAAAATGATTACAGCTTAAATCTTAATTTCTATGGCAATCAAACTGCTTTAGACCATACTTCTATAAATGATTTAACAGGACTCAACCACCCATTAAAACCATCTTCTTTTGAAGGTCAAAAAATTGATTTAGAAAACAACTCCTTTGCACAAACCCTCACCTTTAGTGGAGAAGGTTCCATCATTGCCAATCAAACTAATACTGCACTTCCAAATGTCTTAAGAGTCTATCTAGGCAGTGGAGCAACAAATTTAAATTTCAATGACACAGGTGCCATCCTTGCTCTTCAAACCAAAGCAACAATAAATTCTAGTGACAATACTACCACCTATGCTCCCATTCCAAAAGATTCACAATTAAATCTTACAAACAATTCTTTGATTGGAGATTGGACACAAGATAAAGATTTAACACTTGCATTTGGAGATGTCCCTCAAACAGATTCCAATGGCAATGCTGTGAATTTACAATCAAAATTCTATGGTGCATTATCTCAAGGCAATGGAGCAGCTTTAAATCTAACCCTCAATCCAAACTCTCTTTATGATATCAATAATGCTTCTGATATCACTTTGCTTGAAAAATCTTATGAAGGTTCTTTAAAACAACCACAAAGAGGAGATGCTCCTCATACCTTCAAAGCTCCTAGTGTGACCTTTAAGAATACAGATGCTTCTAAAAATATCTTGAATTTAAATCATCCAGGTGGGACTTTAGAGATCAAAGGCTTGAAAGCAAATACTTCTAGTAGTGCTTCTGATGGTGTGATGTTAGGAGCAGGATCTTCTTTGATTGCTAATCACACCACATTGATTGGAGATCTTTACACCCAACTAAAAAGTGATACACCCAACAATAAAGAAAATGGAACCTATTACAATCTAAGCTTTGATACAACCAATCCTTCTGAAAGTTCTTATTTCCAAACCAACCATATTGGAATGGGTGTGACCAATGGCAAAACTGGTTCTTCCATCACAGCTATTGGCTTGCATTCTTTAAGAAGTATG